>NZ_JBVJMN010000013.1:0-30375 GCF_055584185.1 Streptomyces sp. NPDC104202
CCCACCCGCACCCCCCCCACCTACCCCCCCCCCCCCCCCCCCCCCCCCCCCCCCCCCCCCCCCCCCCCCCCCCCCCCCCTCCCCCCCCCCCCCCCCCCCCCCCCACGGCCGCGTCCGTCAGGCCAGCGCGGCCACCAGGGGCGCGGCCAGCCCGGGGGCGTCGACGCGCTCCACCCGCACGGCGTCGCAGCCGACCCACTCGGCCGCCTCGCGCAGGGCCAGGGCCACGGCGGGCACGGCCTTGGGGCCGTCGAGCGTCACCTGCCGGGCGACGAGCGTGCGGCCCTCCCGCGCCGGGTCGACCCGGCCGACGAGGCGGCCGCCGGCCAGGACCGGCATCGCGAAGTAGCCGTGGACGCGCTTCGGCTTCGGCACGTACGCCTCCAGGCGGTGCGTGAAGCCGAAGATCCGCTCCGTCCTGGGGCGCTCCCAGATCAGCGAGTCGAAGGGCGAGAGCAGCGTCGTGCGGTGCCGGCCGCGCGGCGCCGTCGCCAGCGCCGCCGGGTCCGCCCAGGCGGGCTTCCCCCAGCCCGCCACCGTCACCGGCACCAGACCCGAGGCCTCGACCACCGCGTCGAACTGCTCGGCCTTGATCCGGTGGTAGTCGGCGATGTCGGCGCGGGTCCCGACGCCGAGCGCCTCGCCCGCCTGCCGCACCAGCCGCCGCACGCACTCGGCGTCGTCGAGGTCGTCGTGGAGCAGGGCGCCCGGGATCGCCCGCTCGGCCAGGTCGTACACCCGCTTCCAGCTCCGCCGCTCGGTGACGACCACCTCGCCGTACATCAGCGCGCGCTCCACGGCGATCTTGGCGTCGGACCAGTCCCACCACTCGCCCTTGTTCTTCGCGCCGCCCAGTTCCGTCGCCGTGAGCGGCCCCTGGTCCCGGAGCTGGTCGATGACCTTGTCGTACGCCCCCGGGGACAGCTCGTGGCCCCAGTGCGGGCGGTCGCGGTAGGCGCGCCGGCGGAAGGCGAAGTGCGGCCACTCCTCCACGGGCAGCACGCAGGCGGCGTGGGACCAGTACTCGAAGGCGTGCGCGCCGGTCCAGTACGCGTCCTCGACGGTCGTACGGCCCACGGCGCCCAGGCGGGCGTACGGGATGAGCTCGTGGGAGCGGGCCAGGACGGAGATGGTGTCCAGCTGGACCTGGCCGAGGGACCGCAGGACGCCGCGCACTCCGGCCCTCCGGTCGGGCGCCCCCAGGAAGCCCTGGGCGCGCAGCGCGATCCTGCGGGCTTCGTCGGCGGAGAGTTCGGCGGCGGGTGGCGGCGCAGTCGTCATGGACCGCACCCTAGGCCCCGGCACTGACACCCGGCCCCGGTCCGGGCGCACGGCCGCCGCCCGGACGCGCGGCCGCTGGCCCCCTTGCAGCACCCCCGGTCCGGGCGCACCGCCGCCGTCGGGGCGCCCGGGGTCCGACGGGCGGCTGTCGGGGTCAGGCGGCGTCGGCCGACCGGTCGGGGGCGGGGAGGTACGGCAGGGCGCTGGGCAGGCCGAAGTCGGAGGGCAGCAGGGCGCCGGACCAGCCGTCCCGGAGCGTCCCCTTGTTCGCCAGGCCCGCGCGCTGCACACCCTCGACGACGAAGCCCACCCGCTCGGCCACGGCCCGTGATCCGGCGTTGCCGACCTCGGCGCGCCAGATCAGCCGCACGCACCCGAGCCCGGTGAAGGCCCAGTGGGCCAGCGCGCGCACGGTCTCCGTCATGTAGCCCGAGCCGCGGTGCTCCCGGCCGAGCCAGTAGCCGACCTCCCAGACGCCCGCCCCGCGACTGCTCAGCGTGACGGCGGCGAGCAGCGGGCCACCGGCGAGGGGCTCGACCACGAAGGTGTACTCGGTGTCCTCGCGCCAGCCGTCCGGGACGAGCCGGAGGACGAAGAACTCGGCGTCCTCCCGCTTGTACGGGGAGGGGACGACCGTCCAGCGCTGGATGTCGGGGTCCTGGCAGAGCGTGTACACCGCGTCCACGTCGTCGGGGAGGACGTTGCGGAGCCGCAGGCGTTCGGTGGTGAGGGTGATGGGATCCATGCCGGGATTGTGGTGAGCCGGGGGAGCGGAAGCGAACACTTTTCGGGTGGGGCGGCACCTTCCGCCCACCTCGTGCGTTCTCTTTCCGGGCGGACGTACGGCTCCGGCACTGCGGGCCTCCCTCTGCGCGGGCGGTCTCGCTTACGATGGCCGTTGCGGTGGGGACCACCTGCCGTGCCCGCGCTCGCGTCCATCACAAGACCCAGTGCCAGGCCCGACCGGCAAGGAGACCAGCCTCAGTGTCCGTCTTCAACAAGCTCATGCGTGCAGGCGAAGGCAAGATCCTGCGCAAACTGCACCGCATCGCGGACCAGGTCAACTCCATCGAAGAGGACTTCGTCAACCTCTCCGACGCCGACCTGCGGGCGCTCACCGAGGAGTACAAGCAGCGGTACGCCGACGGCGAGAGCCTCGACGACCTGATGCCCGAGGCGTTCGCCACGGTGCGCGAGGCCGCCAAGCGTGTCCTCGGCCAGCGCCACTACGACGTCCAGCTGATGGGCGGCGCCGCCCTCCACCTCGGCTACGTCGCCGAGATGAAGACCGGTGAGGGCAAGACCCTCGTCGGCACCCTCCCGGCCTACCTCAACGCGCTGTCCGGCAAGGGCGTGCACCTGATCACGGTCAACGACTACCTCGCCGAGCGCGACTCCGAGCTCATGGGCCGGGTGCACAAGTTCCTCGGCCTGACCGTCGGCTGCATCCTCGCCAACATGACTCCGGCCCAGCGCCGCGAGCAGTACGGCTGCGACATCACGTACGGCACGAACAACGAGTTCGGCTTCGACTACCTCCGCGACAACATGGCCTGGTCCCAGGACGAGCTCGTCCAGCGCGGCCACAACTTCGCCTGTGTCGACGAGGTCGACTCGATCCTCGTCGACGAGGCCCGTACGCCGCTGATCATCTCCGGCCCGGCCGACCAGGCGACCAAGTGGTACGGCGACTTCGCGAAGCTCGTCACCCGCCTCTCCAAGGGCGAGCCCGGCAACCAGCTCAAGGGCATCGAGGAGACCGGCGACTACGAGGTCGACGAGAAGAAGCGCACCGTCGCCATCCACGAGGCCGGTGTCGCCAAGGTCGAGGACTGGCTGGGCATCGACAACCTCTACGAGTCGGTGAACACCCCGCTCGTCGGGTACCTGAACAACGCCATCAAGGCGAAGGAACTGTTCAAGAAGGACAAGGACTACGTCGTCATGGACGGCGAAGTCATGATCGTCGACGAGCACACCGGCCGTATCCTCGCCGGCCGCCGCTACAACGAGGGCATGCACCAGGCGATCGAGGCGAAGGAGGGGGTGGCGATCAAGGACGAGAACCAGACCCTCGCCACCATCACCCTGCAGAACTTCTTCCGCCTGTACTCGAAGCTCTCCGGCATGACCGGTACGGCCATGACCGAGGCCGCCGAGTTCCACCAGATCTACAAGCTCGGCGTCGTCCCGATCCCGACGAACCGGCCGATGATCCGCAAGGACCAGTCCGACCTGATCTACCGGACCGAGGTCGCGAAGTTCGCCGCCGTCGTCGACGACATCGCGGAGAAGCACGACAAGGGCCAGCCGATCCTCGTCGGCACCACCTCCGTCGAGAAGTCCGAGTACCTCTCGCAGCAGCTCTCCAAGCGCGGCATCCAGCACGAGGTGCTGAACGCCAAGCACCACGAGCGCGAGGCCAGCATCGTCGCCCAGGCCGGCCGCCGCGGCGCCGTCACGGTCGCCACGAACATGGCCGGCCGCGGTACGGACATCAAGCTCGGCGGCAACCCGGACGACCTCGCCGAGGCCGAGCTGCGCCAGGCGGGCCTGGACCCGGTCGAGCACGTCGAGGAGTGGGCCGCGGCCCTCCCCGCCGCCCTGGAGCGGGCCGAGAAGGCCGTGAAGGCGGAGTTCGAGGAGGTCAAGGACCTCGGCGGACTGTACGTCCTCGGTACCGAGCGCCACGAGTCCCGCCGCATCGACAACCAGCTGCGCGGTCGTTCCGGCCGTCAGGGCGACCCCGGCGAGTCCCGGTTCTACCTCTCCCTCGGCGACGACCTGATGCGCCTGTTCAAGGCGCAGATGGTCGAGCGCGTGATGGCCATGGCCAACGTGCCGGACGACGTCCCGATCGAGAACAAGATGGTCACCCGTGCCATCGCCTCCGCGCAGTCGCAGGTCGAGACGCAGAACTTCGAGACGCGCAAGAACGTCCTGAAGTACGACGAGGTCCTCAACCGCCAGCGCGAGGTCATCTACGGCGAGCGCCGCCGCGTCCTGGAGGGCGAGGACCTGCACGAGCAGGTCCAGCACTTCATGGACGACACGATCGACGACTACATCCGCCAGGAGACCGCCGAGGGCTTCGCGGAGGAGTGGGACCTCGACCGTTTGTGGAACGCCTTCAAGCAGCTCTACCCGGTGAAGGTCACCGTGGAGGAGCTGGAGGACGCGGCCGGGGACCGGGCGGGCATCACCGCCGAGTTCATCGCCGAGTCGATCAAGGACGACATCCACGAGCAGTACGAGACGCGCGAGAAGCAGCTCGGCGCCGAGATCATGCGCGAGCTGGAGCGGCGCGTGGTCCTCTCCGTCCTGGACCGCAAGTGGCGTGAGCACCTCTACGAGATGGACTACCTCCAGGAGGGCATCGGCCTGCGCGCCATGGCGCAGAAGGACCCGCTGGTCGAGTACCAGCGCGAGGGCTTCGACATGTTCACCGCCATGATGGAGGGCATCAAGGAGGAGTCCGTCGGCTACCTGTTCAACCTGGAGGTCCAGGTCGAGCAGCAGGTCGAGGAGGTCCCGGTGCAGGCGTCCGCTCCCTCGCTCGACAAGCAGGACGCCGTTCCGGCGCCCGCCGGGCGTCCGGAGATCCGCGCCAAGGGGCTCGACGCCCCGCAGCGGCCGGACCGGCTGCACTTCTCCGCGCCGACGGTGGACGGCGACGGCGGTGTCGTCGAGGGCGACTTCGCCTCCGACGACACGGACGGCGGCGACGGGATGACCCGCGCCGAGCGTCGCAAGGCGCAGAAGAACGCGGGCGGCGGCCGCCGCCGCAAGAAGTGACGCGCTGAGACGGACGGAGGGGCCGGTCGCCCGGGTGGGCGGCCGGCCCCTCCGGCGTGCGCGGGCCCCCCTCACGGCCGCCGCCCGCCCGTGCCGAGGCCGTCGAGCTCCACGGCCGCGCAGCGCCAGCGGAGGTCGGCGCCGCGCTCCAGGCGGAAGGCCATCGCCCGCACGCGGGTGCCGGTGGCGATCGTCGCGAAGGCCTCCACGGCCGTCCGGCCCTCGTGCACCTGCGCGGAGCAGCGGCGCAGCACGGGGCGGGGGCCGAGGGAGCGCAGCGGTGTCAGCGGGGCGAGCAGGACGAGCTGCTCGTACGCCTCGCCGACCGTGTGACCGAGCATCCAGTGGACCGGGCGCTCCCCGCTGAGGACAGCGAGGAGGCGTTCGGCGAAGACGGTGTGCGGCGGCAGCGCGCGGGGGGCGGGGGCCTGGCGGGGGTGGGTGCCGGCGGCGCCGCGGGGGCGGGTGCCGGCCGGACCGCCGGGGGCGGTGCGGGGGCGGGGGGTGCGGGGCCGGGTGGTCGCCGCGGCGGGGTGCGGCTGTCCCGCCGGCGCCTGCGGGTGGGTGGTGAGCGTGCTGGTCATGGCGGGGCCCCTGTCGTTCCGTAACCGGTTGGTACCGGTCGGTAACTTTCTGTTGGGGATCTTGTACGGGCGGGCCCGGCGGCCCCGCAAGGACCGGTACGCCCGGCGGCGGCCCGACGACCGGATCACCTATCCGGGTGACGCCCCGGACATCCGGCTCCCGGACCCCGGCGACGGCCTCCCGCGGGGGACGGGCGCCGGCTCCGGCCGGCAACCCCGAAGGGGGACTCCGCACGTATCCTGAGGGCCTCTCCGACTACGAAAGCGGCCAGCCATGCGCGTGTACGTCCCCCTGACCCTCCCCGGTCTCGCACAGGCGCACAAGGCGGGCGAGCTGGGCCCCGGCCCGCTGACCGCCTACGCCGTGACGCCCGCGCTGCGCGAGTGGTACGTCTCCGACGACATCGAGGAACTGGAGTACGCGGCGCTCAACCGCGCCGCCGCCGGCTCCCTGCGGCTCCTCGCCGCCGAACCGGGGGCGCCCCGGCGCCGGATCGTCGTCGCCGTCGACGTCGCCGACGAGGACGCCGCCGACCCCGACGGCGCGCCGGCCGCCGGCTCCGTCGGCGAGGTCCGGATCTCAGGACCCATCCCCCTGTCCAAGGCCGCCGCCGTGCACGCCGACGCGGACGACGCCGAGGCGGACGTCACCGCGGCCGCGGGCGCGCTGGGCGCCGCGGACCAGGGTGACGACGACGCCCAGTTCGTCGTGGACGGCGCCGAGGACCACGAGCTGCTCTGGTTCGGGATCCAGGAGATCCCCGGCCTGCTGGGCTGAGCGCCCCCCGGGCTCTCCCCGCCGCCGGCCCCTGGACCCTCCCCGGCCCCTGGACCTCCCCGGCCCCTGGGCCCTCCCGGGCCCCCGGGCACTCCTCGCCCTCGCACCCTGCGGGTACCGTCTCCGCATGGGGAAGCACGGGAAACACCTGGTCTGGGACTGGAACGGCACGCTGCTCGACGACACCGGCGCGGTGATCGGCGCGACGAACGCGGCCTTCGCGGAGCTCGGGCTTGAGGCGATCACGCTGGAGCGGTACCGGGACCTGTACACGGTGCCGGTGCCGAAGTTCTACGAGCGGCTCATGGGGCGGCTGCCCACCGACGAGGAGTGGGTCGTCATGGACGGCACCTTCCACCGGCACTACTGGCAGCGGGCGGAGAACTGCGGGCTGACGACCGGCGCCGCCGAGCTGCTCGCCGCCCGGCAGCTGTCCGGGTTCACGCAGTCGCTGCTGTCGCTGGCGCCGCACGCCGACCTGATACCGCTCGTCCGGCGGCACGGGATCGCCGAGCGGTTCGTCCGCGTGGACGGGCGCGCCGACACCTCGACGGACGGCAAGTCCGGGCAGATGGTGCGCCACCTCGCCGAGCTGCGCATCCCGGCCGAGCGGGTGGTCGTCATCGGCGACGCGGCGGACGACGCCCTGGCCGCGGCGCACGTCGGGGCCAGGGCCGTGCTCTACACCGGCGGATCGCACAGCAGGACCTCGCTGGAGCGCGTGGGCGTGCCGGTGGTGGACTCGCTGGAGGAGGCGGTGGCCGTCGCGGAGGAGCTGGTCTAGCGGGCGTCCCGCCGATCGTGCCGGGCTCGCGACGCCCGGCACCTGATCCGGGCCGGTCGACGGCACACCCCCGGCCCCTCCGCTCCGCGCGGTCCTCGCGCGCCGCCTCCTGCCGTCGGGCCCGCCGGTCCGGCGGGCGCCGCGTCAGGCCTTGGCGCGGAGCACCTTGAGGAACTCGCGCATCCAGCTCGGGTGGTCCGGCCAGGCGCGGGAGGAGACCAGGAGGCCGTCGACGACGGCGGCGGAGTCCTGGAAGGTGGCGCCGGCGGCCTGCATGTCCAGTTCGAGCGCCGGGTAGGCGGTGACGCGACGGCCCTCCAGGCTGCCCACGGCGGCCGTCAGGAGCGGGCCGTGGCAGATCTGGGCGACCGGCTTGTCGGCGTCGAAGAACGCCTTGAGGATCTTGCGGAGCTCCGGGTCGTTGCGCAGGTACTCCGGAGCGCGGCCGCCCGGGATCACCACCGCCAGGTACGCGCCCGGGTCGACCTCCGAGAAGGCCAGGTCGGCGGGCCAGGTGTAGCCGGGCTTCTCCGTGTACGTGTCGAACCCCGGCTCGAAGTCGTGGACGACGAACCTCAGCGTCTTGCGGGCCGGGGCGGCGATGTCGACCTCGTAGCCCTCCTCCAGCAGCCGCTGATAGGGGTACATCACCTCCAGGGACTCCGCCGCGTCCCCGGTCACGATCAGGATCTTCGCCATGGCTCTCCCTGGTCACAGATGGTCGGTCTGTCGTGCTGTGCCCATGCTTGCGCACGAGCGGCCCCCGGCGGGCCGGTTTGCCGAGAGGACACGTGTCGCTGTCCATACCGTCAAACTTCGTCCGCTCTTTTGTACGCATACGGCTCATGACGGTTCGGGGTGCGGGGGCGATAGGCTTTTGCCGTGATCAGCGCGATACGCCCTGGGGGCAGCGAAGCCCCCGGCTGCCGCCCGACCCGCTCCGGCGGCCGGGCCGACGGTGCGTTCGCCGATCCTTCCCGTCCGGGCGTGCCGCGTTCCGTGGCCGATAACGACCTGGGCATCTCTCATCCGGGCATAGCGTCGACCTCGACCGGATCCACCGCGTCGTGGCGTTGTGCCCTTTCTTCCACCGACGTCACGCAACGGCGCGCGACAGGAGTCAGAGGACATGCAGACCAAGCTGGACGAAGCAAAGGCCGAGCTGCTCGAGAGGGCCGCCCGGGTAGCTGAGCACAGCCCGGTCGGGGGGCGACTTCCGACGGGCCCGGACGGTGCGGGGAAGCGCCCCGACCGGGACACCGTGCTCGACTACCTCCAGCGCTACTACCTGCACACCGCGCCCGAGGACCTCGGCGACCGCGACCCGGTCGACGTGTTCGGCGCCGCGCTCTCTCACTACCGGCTCGCGGAGAACCGCCCGCAGGGCACCGCGAACGTGCGCGTCCACACCCCGACGGTGGAGGAGAACGGCTGGACCAGCAGCCACTCCGTGGTCGAGGTCGTCACCGACGACATGCCCTTCCTCGTCGACTCGGTCACCAACGAGCTGTCCCGCCAGGGCCGCGGCATCCACGTCGTGATCCACCCGCAGGTCCTCGTCCGCCGTGACGTCACCGGCAGGCTCATCGAGGTCCTCGCGGCCCAGATCGACGGCGAGCTGCCGCACGACGCGCTCACCGAGTCGTGGATCCACGTCGAGATCGACCGCGAGACCGACCGCGCCGACCTCAAGCAGATCACCGCCGACCTGCTGCGCGTCCTGTCCGACGTCCGCGAGACGGTCGAGGACTGGGAGAAGATGCGCGACGCCGCGCTGCGCATCGCCGAGGGGCTCCCCGCCGAGCCCACCGCCTCCGACCTGCGCCCGACCGAGGTGGAGGAGGCCCGGGAGCTGCTGCGCTGGCTCGCCGACGACCACTTCACCTTCCTCGGCTACCGCGAGTACGAGCTCGTCAACGGCGACGCCCTGACCGCCGTGCCCGGCACCGGCCTCGGCATCCTGCGCTCCGACCCGCAGCACGGCGGCGACGAGGAGGGCCACCACGCCCACCCGGTCTCGCCCTCCTTCAGCCGGCTGCCCGCCGACGCCCGCGCCAAGGCGCGCGAGCACAAGCTGCTGATCCTGACCAAGGCCAACAGCCGCGCGACCGTGCACCGCCCCTCGTACCTCGACTACGTCGGCGTGAAGAAGTTCGACGCCGACGGCAACGTCGTCGGCGAGCGCCGCTTCCTCGGCCTGTTCTCGTCGGCCGCCTACACCGAGTCCGTCCGCCGGGTCCCGGTCGTCAAGCGCAAGGTCCAGGAGGTCCTCGCGGGCGCCGGCTTCTCGCCGAACAGCCACGACGGCCGCGACCTGCTCCAGATCCTGGAGACCTACCCGCGCGACGAGCTGTTCCAGACCCCGGTCGACCAGCTCCAGTCCATCGTCACCAGCGTCCTGTACCTCCAGGAACGCCGCCGGCTCCGCCTCTACCTGCGCCAGGACGAGTACGGCCGCTACTACTCGGCCCTCGTCTACCTGCCGCGCGACCGCTACACGACCCGCGTCCGGCTGCGGATCATCGACATCCTGAAGGAGGAGCTCGACGGCACCAGCGTCGACTTCACCGCCTGGAACACCGAGTCGATCCTCTCCCGCCTCCACTTCGTCGTCCGCGTGAAGCCCGGCACCGAACTCGCCAAGCTCACCGACGCCGACGTCGACCGGATCGAGACCCGGCTCGTCGAGGCCGCCCGCTCCTGGTCGGACGGCTTCGGCGAGGCGCTGAACGCCGAGTTCGGCGAGGAGCGCGCCGCCGAGCTGCTCCGCCGCTACGGCAGCGCCTTCTCCGAGGGCTACAAGGCCGACCACTCGCCGCGCGCCGCCGTCGCCGACCTGGTCCGCATGGAGGCCCTCGCCGCCAGCGGCAAGGACTTCGCGCTCTCCCTCTACGAGCCGGTCGCCGCCGGCCCCGGCGAGCGCCGCTTCAAGATCTACAAGACGGGCGACCAGATCTCCCTCTCCGCCGTCCTGCCGGTCCTCAACCGGCTCGGCGTCGAGGTCACCGACGAGCGCCCGTACGAGCTGCGCTGCGCCGACCGCACGCACGCCTGGATCTACGACTTCGGCCTGCGGATGCCCGCGCCCAGCGGCAACGGCGGCGACTACGTCGGCGACGACGCCCGCGAGCGCTTCCAGGAGGCCTTCTCCGCCACCTGGACCGGCCAGGCCGAGAACGACAACTTCAACTCCCTCGTCCTCTCCGCCGGGCTCACCTGGCGCGAGGCGATGGTGCTGCGCGCCTACGCCAAGTACCTGCGCCAGGCCGGTGCGACGTTCAGCCAGGACTACATGGAGGACACCCTCCGCAACAACGTCCACACCACCCGGCTGCTCGTCTCCCTCTTCGAGGCCCGGATGGCCCCGGAGCGCCAGCGCGCCGGCACCGAGCTGATCGACGGCATCCTGGAGGAGCTCGACGGCGCCCTCGACCAGGTCGCGAGCCTGGACGAGGACCGCATCCTGCGCTCCTTCCTCACCGTCATCAAGGCCACGCTGCGGACCAACTTCTTCCAGAAGGCGGTCGACGGCACCCCGCACTCCTACGTGTCGATGAAGTTCGACCCGCAGGTCATCCCCGACCTGCCCGCCCCGCGCCCCGCCTTCGAGATCTGGGTGTACTCGCCCCGCGTCGAGGGCGTCCACCTGCGCTTCGGCAAGGTCGCCCGAGGCGGCCTGCGCTGGTCCGACCGCCGTGAGGACTTCCGTACGGAGATCCTCGGCCTGGTCAAGGCCCAGATGGTGAAGAACACCGTCATCGTGCCGGTCGGCGCCAAGGGCGGCTTCGTCGCCAAGCAGCTTCCCGACCCGTCCGTGGACCGGGACGCCTGGATGGCCGAGGGCATCGCCTCGTACAAGACGTTCATCTCGGCGCTGCTCGACATCACCGACAACCTGGTCGCGGGCGAGGTCGTGCCGCCGGCCGACGTGGTCCGCCACGACGAGGACGACACCTATCTCGTCGTCGCCGCCGACAAGGGCACCGCGACCTTCTCCGACATCGCCAACGGGGTGGCCGAGGACTACGGCTTCTGGCTCGGCGACGCCTTCGCCTCCGGCGGCTCGGCGGGCTACGACCACAAGGGCATGGGCATCACCGCCCGCGGTGCCTGGGAGTCCGTCAAGCGCCACTTCCGCGAGCTGGGCCACGACACCCAGACCGAGGACTTCACCGTCGTCGGCGTCGGCGACATGTCCGGCGACGTCTTCGGCAACGGCATGCTGCTGAGCGAGCACATCAGGCTCGTGGCCGCCTTCGACCACCGGCACATCTTCATCGACCCGAACCCGGACGCGGCCTCCTCCTTCGCCGAGCGCCGCCGCCTCTTCGAGCTGCCCCGCTCGTCCTGGGCCGACTACGACACCTCGCTGCTCTCCGCCGGCGGTGGCGTCCACCCCCGCACCGCCAAGTCGATCCCGGTCAACGCGCAGGTCAGGGCCGCCCTCGGCATCGAGGACGGCGTCACCAAGATGACCCCGGCCGAGCTGATGAAGGCCGTCCTGCACGCGCCCGTCGACCTGCTGTGGAACGGCGGCATCGGCACGTACGTGAAGTCCTCGGCCGAGTCGAACGCCGACGTCGGCGACAAGGCCAACGACGCCATCCGCGTCGACGGCCAGGACGTCCGCGCCCAGGTCATCGGCGAGGGCGGCAACCTCGGCGCCACCCAGCTCGGCCGCATCGAGTTCGCCCGCGGCGGCGGCCCCGAGGGCGAGGGCGGCAAGGTCAACACCGACGCCATCGACAACAGCGCCGGCGTCGACACCTCCGACCACGAGGTCAACATCAAGATCCTGCTCAACGGGCTCGTCGCCGAGGGCGACATGACCGTCAAGCAGCGCAACAAGATCCTCGCCGAGATGACCGACGAGGTCGGCCGTCTGGTGCTGCGCAACAACTACGCGCAGAACACCGCCCTGGCCAACGCCGTCGCCCAGTCGCCGTCGCTGCTCCACGCCCACCAGCGGTTCATGCGCCGCCTGGGCCGCGACGGCAGCCTCGACCGCTCCCTGGAGTTCCTGCCCAGCGACCGGCAGGTCCGCGACCTGCTCAACAACGGCAGGGGCCTGAGCCAGCCGGAGCTCGCGGTCCTCCTCGCGTACACCAAGATCACGGTGGCCGAGGAGCTGATCGGGACGGAGCTGCCGGACGACCCGTACCTGCGCGGGCTGCTCCACGCGTACTTCCCGACGCTGCTGCGCGAGAAGTTCACCGAGGCCGTCGACGGCCACGCCCTGCGCCGCGAGATCATCACCACGGTCCTGGTCAACGACACCGTCAACACCGGTGGCTCGACCTTCCTGCACCGCCTCCGCGAGGAGACCGGCGCGTCGATCGAGGAGATCGTCCGGGCGCAGACCGCCGCCCGCGCCGTCTTCCGGCTCGGCCAGGTCTGGGACGCCGTCGAGGCCCTCGACAACCAGGTGCCGGCCGAGGTCCAGACCCAGATGCGCCTGCACTCCCGCCGGCTCGTCGAGCGCGGCACGCGCTGGCTGCTCAACAACCGGCCGCAGCCGCTCCGGATCGGCGAGACCATCGAGTTCTTCGCCGAGCGCGTCGAGGAGGTCTGGACGCAGCTGCCGCAGCTGCTGCGCGGCGCGGACCTGGAGTGGTACCAGTCGATCCTGGAGGAGCTGACCGGCTTCGGCGTGCCGGAGGAGCTCGCGCTGCGGGTCGCCGGCTTCTCCTCCGCGTTCCCCGTCCTCGACGTCGTCGCGATCGCGGACCGGATGGACAAGGAGCCGCTCGCCGTGGCCGAGGTCTACTTCGACCTCGCCGACCGCCTGCGGATCACCGACCTCATGGACCGGATCATCGAGCTGCCGCGCAGCGACCGCTGGCAGTCCATGGCCCGCGCCTCGATCCGCGAGGACCTCTTCGCGGCGCACGCGGCGCTGACCGCGGACGTCCTGACCGTGGGCAACGGCACGACCAGCCCCGAGGAGCGGTTCAAGGCCTGGGAGGAGAAGAACGCGGCGATCCTGGGCCGCGCGCGGACGACCCTGGAGGAGATCCAGGGCTCGGACACCTTCGACCTGGCGAACCTGTCGGTGGCGATGCGGACCATGCGCACGCTGCTCCGCACGCACAGCTAGCCGTGTGACCGCGAAGGGCCCCGCCGGTGTTCCGGCGGGGCCCTTCCGCGTCTTCCGGGCCGGCGCGCTCAGGCGTTCCGCTCGGGCGGCCCCGCGACCGTGGCGGTCCACAGGCGGCGGGCGGCGAGGAGGGCCGCCGCGAGGAGGAGGCCGTTGCGCAGGACCATGACGGCGACGCCGGTGGGGGTGCCGGCGACGACGTCGGCGTACAGGACGGGGTAGGCGAGCGCGCTGAGCCCGGCCGCGGGGAGGAGGAGCAGGGCCACCGGGCGCATCACGGTGCGGCGGGAGGTCAGGCAGACGGCGGCGAGGCCGATCAGCCAGATCATGTACTGCGGGCTGATCACCCGGCTGGTGGCGGTGAAGAGCAGGACGGCGGTGAGGGCGGCGTCGAGCGGGGTGGCCGCGGTCCAGCGGTGGGCGCGGACGCGCCAGAGCAGCAGCCAGCCGAGGGCGACGACGGTCAGCAGCAGGGCGAGGTGGCCGAGGCTGGAGACGTACGGGCCGACGTACTCGAAGGCGCCGTAGCGGAACTCGACCCCGCCCGGCCAGGCACCGGAGGCCCGGGCGACGGCGAGGGCCGTGCCGCCGAGGGACTCGATCTGGATGCCGCGGCTGCCCTGCTGGCGCAGGAAGCCCAGGGACTCGGAGAAGAAGAGTGCGAGGGTGGCGAGGAGGGCGAGCGCGGTGACGGCGGCGGCGGTCCACGCCTCGCGGCTGGTCCGGCCCCGGGGGGTGCCGATCAGGGTGAGCACCGGCCAGACCTTGACCATGGCGCCGATCCCGGCGAGCGCGCCGCCGAGCTGGTGGGCGGCGGTCGGGCGGGCGCCGATCGCGAGGAGCGCGAGGACGGCGAGGGCGGTGGTCTGGACGTCGTAGCGGGCCAGTGGCAGGTGGAGGAGGAGCGGGAGGCCGCAGACCCAGACCCAGGCGCCGTGGGTGAGGCGCGCGCTGTCGGCGCGGGCGAGCGCGAGGGTGACGACCGCGTCGGCGAGGAGGGTGAGGGTGACGAACGCCTGGAAGTACGTCAGCCAGGGCAGGAGGCCCGGCGACATGATCACCAGTCCCGCGCCGGGCGGGTACTGCCAGGTCACGTCGCCGGGTGGGAAGGTGCCCTGGGTGAACTGGCCGTACCAGTGCTCGTAGAGGGCGACTTCGCGGCCCACCCCGCCGATGCCGAGGCTGTCGCGGAGGAGCAGCAGGACCATGCCGGCCCGGGTGAGCAGCCAGACGGCGGCGAGGCCGAGGAAGGGGCCGCGGCCGACGGTGACGAAGGTGGCGGAGGTGAAGGTGTCCGAGTCGAAGGGGGACCCGGTCAGGGCGGGGGGTTCGCTGCCGGCCCGCGGGGGGACCGGCGGCTCACCGTCGGCACGGGGCGGCGACTGCGGGTGATCGTGCGTCATCCCACCGCACTTTAGCCAGCAATGTCCTCTTTGTTCGTCTTCTTCGGCCACGGTTCGGCCGTGAACTCCTCTTCGTCCGCGCCGTCGCCTACGGCGTGGCCGTGAACTCCTCGTACGCCGCCACCACCTCCTTCGCCGGGCCGTCCATCCGCAGCGTGCCCGACTCCAGCCACAACGCCCGCTCGCAGGTCTCGGTGATCGTCGCGTTCGAGTGGCTGACCAGGAAGACCGTGCCGGCCTCCGCCCGCAGCTCGTCGATCCGCTGCCGGCTGCGGCGGCGGAAGCGCGCGTCGCCGGTCGACAGGGCCTCGTCGATGAGGAGCACGTCGTGGCTCCGGGCGGCGGCGATGGAGAAGCGCAGCCGGGCGCCCATGCCGGAGGAGTACGTCCGCATGGGGCGGGAGATGGCGTCGTCCTTCTCGTTGATGCCGGAGAAGTCGACGATGGCGTCGTACCGTTCGCGCACCTCGGCGCGGCTCATGCCCATCGCGAGACCGCCCAGGAGGACGTTCCGCTCGCCCGTCAGGTCGTTCATCAGCGCCGCGTTGACGCCGAGCAGGGACGGCCGGCCGTGGGTGTAGACCTGGCCCCCGCTGACGGGCTGGAGGCCGGCGACGGCCTTCAGGAGGGTCGACTTGCCGGATCCGTTCGAACCGATCAGGCCGATCGCCTCGCCCCGGTACGCGACGAAGCTGACGCCCCGCACCGCGTGCACCGTGCGTTCGGTCCGTTCGTTCCGGCCGCGGCTCACGATCCGGCCGAGGGCCGCGGTGGCGCTGCCCCGGCCCGCGGGCCGGCCGCCGTGGACGGTGTAGGTGATGTGGACGTCGTCCGCGACGACGGTCGGGGTCCTCTGTTCCTCAGCCACGGCCGTACGTCTCCTCCGCCTTCCAGAACCACACGAACCCGCCGCAGAAGGCCAGCAGGGCCCATCCGGCGGCCAGCGCCCACACGTGCGGCGGCAGCTGCGCCGCGGTGTAGCTCTCGATCAGGGCGAACCGCATGAGGTCGATGTAGACCGCCGCCGGGTTGCACTGGAGGGCGAGCGTCACGGCGTCCGGGAAGCGGCCGGTGCCCGCCAGGCTCTGGATCGACCACATGACGCCCGACGCGTACATCCAGGTGCGGAGCACGAACGGCATCAGCTGGCTGATGTCCGGCGTGCGGGCCGCGATCCGGGCGAGGACGAGCGCCACGCCGGTGTTGAACAGGGCCTGGCACGCGAGCGCGGGGACCGCGAGCAGCCAGCTCCAGGTGGGGAACTCGCCGAAGGCGAAGAGGATCACGACCAGCGCGGCGAGCGAGAGCAGCAGCTGCTGGAGCTGCTGGAGCGCCAGTGAGACCGGCAGGCTCGCCCGCGGGAAGTGCAGGGCCCGGACCAGGCCCAGGTTGCCGCTGATCGCCCGGGTGCCGGACATCACCGTGTCGGAGGTGAAGGTCCACACGAAGATGCCGGTGATCAGGAAGGGGACGTAGTCGGGGACGCCGTGCTTGGCGTTCATGAGGACGCCGAAGATCGCGTAGTAGACGGCCGCGTTGAGCAGCGGTGTCATCACCTGCCAGACCTGTCCCAGGCGCGCCTGGCTGTACTGCGCGGTCAGGCGGGCCGTGGCGAACGCGGCGATGAAGTCGCGCCGGGACCAGAGCTGGCGGACGTAGGCGGGGAGCGAGGGGCGGGCGCCGCTGACGGTGAGGCCGTGGCGCCGGGCGAGCGCGCGCAGATCCTCCTCGGGAGCCTGCTGCGGGGGTGGAGCGAGGGTCGTGGTCACGGGCGGGCGCTTTCGGCGAGGGGGCCCGGGCGGGGCTCCCGGTGGGCGTGCTCCGGAGGCGCTCCCGGGGGGCGTGCGGGAGCGTCGGCGACGACGGGACGGGTCCGTATCGTCGTTTCGCTGAGGGGAGCGTAGATCGCCTCCACGTCGGAACGCAACCGTTTCGTCGTGACGTGGCCGCTGGTTAGGATGCCGTCATGACCGATCCGACCCCCCGACGCGCACCCGCCGGAGCCGCCGTACTCCGCGAGGACGTGACCGAGGCCATCCGCGCCGCCGTCTTCGAGGAGCTCGCGGCCGTGGGCTTCGCCCGGATGTCCATCGAGGGCATCGCGCGCCGCGCGGGCGTCGGCAAGACCGCCGTCTACCGGCGCTGGAAGTCCAAGCTCTCCCTCGTCCTCGACCTCGTCGGCGCCTTCGCCGCCCAGGGCCTGCCCGCCCCCGCCACCGGCTCCCTCCACGGCGACGTCCGCGCCCTCCTGGAGGTCGCCTCGCACGCCCTGCGCCGCCCGGTCGCCTCGCAGGTCATCCCCGAGCTGCTCGTGGAGGCGGCCCGGCACCCCGAGATCGCCGAGACCGTCACCTCCACGCTGCTCGACGGGCAGCGGGGCGTCGTGACCCGGATCGTCCACGAGGCCGTCGCCCGCGGCGAGCTCCCCGAGGGCACCGACCCCGCCCGCGCCCTCGACCTGATCGTCGGACCGCTCTACTGGCGGCTGGCCGTCGTCCGCACACCCCCGCCGCCGGGGTACGCGGACGACCTCGCGCGCGCCGCCGTGGCGGCCCTCCGCGCCTGACCGCCGGCCTACTTCACCGCGCCCGCCATCACCCCGGACGCGAACTGGCGCTGGAACGCGAAGAACACCGCCAGCGGCACCACCATCGACAGGAACGCGCCCGGCGCGAGCACGTCCACGTTGTTGCCGAACTGCCGGACCTGCTGCTGGAGCGCCACCGTGATCGGCGGCGACTGCGAGTCCGCGAAGATCAGCGCGATCAGCATGTCGTTCCACACCCACAGGAACTGGAAGATGCCCAGCGAGGCGATCGCCGGACCGCCGAGCGGCAGCACCACCCGCGCGAAGAGCCGTATCTCGCCCGCGCCGTCCAGCCGCGCCGCCTCCAGCAGCTCGCGCGGGATCTCCGCGAAGAAGTTCCGCAGCAGGAAGATCGCGAACGGCAGGCCGAACGCCGTGTGGAAGAGGACGACCCCGAGCGTCGTCTCGAACAGCCCGACCGCGCCGAACAGCTTCGACACCGGCACCAGCGCGACCTGCACCGGGACCACGAGCAGCGCCACCACGCCGAGGAACCACCAGTCGCGGCCGGGGAACTCCAGCCACGCGAACGCGTACCCGGCGAACGAGCCGAGGACGAGCACGAGCAGCGTCGCCGGCACGGTGATCAGGACGGTGGACAGCAGCGAGCCGGTGATCGTCCCGTTCGCCAGCAGGTGCGCGTAGTTCTCGGTCGTCAGCCGGGCCGGGGCCGTGAACGCCGACCACCAGCCGCTCGCCGCGATGTCCGCGGGCGACCGGAGCGAGGAGACCAGCAGCCCGACCGTGGGCAGCAGCCAGAACAGCCCGGCCAGGACGAGGAAGACGCGGACCGCTCCGGAGGCGGCCAGGGCCGCGAGCCGCGCGGCCGTCCGGCCGGCGGCACCGGACGCGGTCCGCGGGGCGGCCGGGGACGCCGCCCGGGCGGCGGTCCGGGAGGCGGGCGAGGTCATCGGCGGGTCTCCCTTCGTATGCGGCGGACGTTGACCGCCATCACCGGCAGGACGAGCAGGAGCAGCACGACCGCGATCGCCGAGCCGACCCCGAGGTCCGCGTCCGTGCCGAAGGACGAGCGGTACAGCTGGAGCGCGAGCACGTTGGCGTCGTCCTGGGCCGAACCCGGCGCGATGACGAAGACCAGGTCGAACACCTTGAGGACGTTGATCATCAGCGTCACGAGGACGACCGCGAGGACCGGCGCCAGGAGCGGCACCGTGATCCGGCGGAACACCTGCCACTCGTTCGCCCCGTCCACCCGGGCCGCCTCCAGCAGCTCGCGCGGCACGGCCGCGAGCCCGGCCCCGATCAGCACCATCGCGAACCCGGCCCACATCCACACGTACGCCCCGATGACGGCCGGGGTGACGAGCGAGGGACCCAGCCACTCCACGCCGTCGTACTGCTCGCGGAAGTTGCTCGCGGGCAGCCGCAGGACGGCGCCCTCGGCCCGGTCCGCGGGCAGCGAGAAGGTGCCGTCCGCCGCCGCCGTGGCCGTCGCCACCACCGTCCCGTCCCGTACGGCCTCGATCCGCAGCCCCGCCAGCCCCCGCTCGTCCCGGTCGACGACGTTCGGCCGCCCGCCGCCGCCCCGGGTGAAGTCCAGCCACGCCGTCCCCGTCACCGTGCCCGCGGGGGGCGGCCCGGGCTCGCGGGCCGGCACGGCCCCCTCGGGCATGCGCCCCGGAGCCACCCCGACCAGCGGCAGCCGTACGGCCTCCCCGGCGCGGACCGGCTCCTTGGTGACGAACGCGCCGCCGCCCGCCGGTTTCAGCGGGTGCACCGGCAGCGGCCGGGCCCGTGGGAAGCCCGAGGCCTCGGCGAACGTGTCGTGCACCCCGACCCAGACCGCGTTCGCGACCCCGCGGTCCGGGTCCTGCTCGTAGACGAGCCGGAAGATGATCCCGGCCGCCAGCATCGAGATCGCCATCGGCATGAAGACGACCAGCTTGAACGCCGTTCCCCAGCGGACGCGTTCGGTGAGCACCGCGAAGACGAGACCGAGCGCGGTGGCGACGGCCGGGGCGACGACCAGCCAGACCAGGTTGTTGCGGACCGCGGTGCGGAGCGAGTCGTCGGTGAGGAGCGACAGGTAGTTGTCGAGGCCGACGAAGGAGGTGCCCGAGCGGTCGAACAGCGAGCGCTGGACGGAGTACCCGATCGGGTAGACGACCAGCGCGCCGAGCAGGACCAGCGCGGGGAGCAGGAAGCCCGCCGCCACCGTCCTGTTCCGCGCGCCGGTCCGCGCCAGCGGCCGCGCGCCGGCCCGCGGCCGCGGGCCCGTGCCCCCGCCGGTCGTGCCGGCGGAGGCCGGTCCGGAGCCGCCGGACGTCCCGGATGCTGCCTTCTCCATGCCGGGCCTCAGCTCTTCGCGGCGGCCCGGTACGCCTTCGCCGCGTCCGCCTCCAGGCGCGCCTGCGTCCCGGCGATGTCCTTCGGGTTCTTCAGGAAGTCCTGGAGCGCCTTCCACTCGCCCTTGCCGGGCGTGCCGCCGAACGACTGCGGCATCTGGTCCGACATGTCGAAGCGGAAGTCGTCACCGGCGCCGATGAGCGCCTTGGCGATCTCGCGCTGGACGTCGTTCGGGTACGCGGCCGGGTCCAGGCTCTTGTTGGGGGAGACGAAGCCGCCCTCCGCCGCCCAGATCCTCGCCGCGTCGGGCGAGGCGAGGAACGCCAGCAGCGCCTGCGCCCCCTTGGTGTCCTTGAGGGCCACGGCCGCGTCGCCGGCCGTCACCACCGGGGCCGCGCCGCCGCCGACCGCCGGGAACGGGAAGACCTTCGCGTCCGTCCCGATCTTCGCCTCGGTCTGGGCGATGTTGACGGCGGCGAAGTCGCCCTCGAAGACCATCGCGCCCTTGGGCTGGTCGCCGCCCGTGAAGGTCTGCGTGACCGACGCCGGGTACTCCGTCTGCAGGGCGCCGCTCGTCCCGCCCGCGAGCAGCGCCGGCTTGCCGAACAGCTCGGCGAGGGTGGTCAGGGCCGCGGTGACGGACGGGTCCGTCCACGGGATCGCGTGCTGCGCCAGCTGGTCGTACTTGGCCGGGCCCGCCTGCGACAGGTAGACGTTCTCGAACCAGTCGGTGAGCGTCCAGCCGTCCGCGCCGCCGACCGAGACCGGGGTGACGCCGGACGCCGAGACCGTCTCGGCGGTGGCGAGGAAGTCCTTCCAGGTCTTCGGCTCGGACGCGCCCGCGTTGTCGAGGACGGCGGCGTTGTACCAGACCAGCGACTTGTTGGCGGCCTTGAAGTACACCCCGTACTGCGTGCCGTCCACCGCCCCCAACTCCTGCCAGCCGCGGGAGTAGTGGGCGGCCAGCTGGGACTTGGCCTCGGGGCCGGCCGGCTTGAGCCACTTCTGGGCGGCGGCCTGCCGGATCGCACCCACCTGCGGAAGCAGCGCCACGTCCGGCGGCGAACCGCCCGCGATCTTCGTGCCGAGGAAGTTCACGATCGGGTCCTGGGCGGGCACGAACGTGACCGTCGCCCCGGTGCGCTTCTCGAACTCCTTCAGCACCTTGGAGAAGTTCTCCTGCTCGGGGCCCGTCCAGACGGCGGCGACCTCGATCTTCTCGCCCTTCAGCGGCAGTTCGCCGCCGGCCGTCGGCCCCGGGTCCTTCGTGGGCTCACCGCCGCACGCCGCCAGGGCGAGTGCGGTGAGCACCGTGAGCGCCGTCATGGCCGCCGCGGTCGTGCGTGGACGAAGAGTTGTACGCATCGCTGCCCCGTCTCTCCCGTGCGCGTCGCTGTCCCGTGCCGACAGGTCTACGCCGGGCGACGGAGGCCCGCAATACCGCCTCCCGCGTCAAGCGGGCGATCGTTGCCGCCTCGTGACGTCCCGTCAGGCGTGGGTCGCGGGGGTCAGCGGAGCCACCGGAGTCGCCTCCACGGAGCGGGCCGCCCGGTCGAGCGCGCTCGCCAGGAGGGCCAGGTCCGTCGGGCCGTTGCCCAGCTCACGGACCGGGCGCCGGGTGGGCGGGTCGCCCATCCGCTCCCACTCCAGCGGGACGACCGTCGGGCGCAGCGTCGCCGTCCGGGGGATGCGGCCCGTGACCCGGCCCGCCTGGAACGGGGTCACCCGGCCGTCCGGATGCCCGAGGCGGCCCCGGCCGGCGGCCGGCACGTCCGGACCCGCCGTCGCCGGCGGCGTGTCGAGCACGATCCGCAGCCGCGCCCCGTGGGCCAGTTCCGTGTCGGAGGTGCGGTCCGGGCGCGAGGAGGTCGCGACCAGGTGCACCCCGAGGCGCTCGCCGTGCCGCGCGACCGCCTCCAGGGCCCGGACGACCGAACCCGCCGCCGGCCGCCCGGGTGCGCCGAGCGCCGGCGCGACCAGCGCGTCGAAGTCGTCCACCAGCACCACGAGCCGCGGCAGCTGTCCGGCGCCCGCCACCCTCGCCGGGGCCTGCTCGCCCGACGCGGGCCGCGGAATCCGCCCGCCGGCGTCCTCGGCCGCCGGATGGGGGACGCGGCCGCTGGCGCGGCCCGTCAGGTCCTCGGCGCCCGGATGGGGGACGCGCCCGCTGCCCCGGCCCGTGAGGTCGCTCGCGCCGCTGCGCGGGACACGGCCGCTCGGGTGGTCGGCGAGGTCGCCGTCACCGGTCCGCAGGGTCCGTCCGCTGGGCCGGTCGTCGAGTCCGCCGCCGTCCCGCCGGGGCAGCCGTCCGCTGGGCGTGTCCGCCAGGAACCCGTCCCCGCCCGCCCGGCCGCGTCCGCCGGTCCGCTCCTCGAACGCCCCGTCGCCGCCGCGGGCCGCGGGCTCGCCCGTGCCGGGGTACGGGGTCCGGGCGCTGGTGCGGCCGGTGACGTCGTCGGCGCCGGTGCGGGGCACGCGGCCGCTCGGGCGGCCGTCGAGGTCGCCGTCGCCCGTGCGGAGGGTCCGTCCGCTGGGACGGCCGCCCAGGTCGGCCGCGCCCGGGTACGGGGTCCGGGCGCTGGTGCGGCCGGTGACGTCGTCGGCGCCGGTGCGGGGCACGCGGCCGCTCGGGCGGCCGTCGAGGTCACCGTCGCCGGGGGAGGAGAAGCGGCCCCCGGGCTGCTCGGGCGGCCCGGCGTCGTGCGCACGGCCACTGCGGCTGCTCGGCAGCGAGCCGATGGAACCGTCGCCGGTCCGCAGCGTGCGGCCGCTCGGGCGGTCCGTGAGCTCGCCGGTGTCGGGGACGCGGACGGTCGCGCGCGAGGACCGCGGCAGCGACTCGGCGGGACTGGGGGAGCGCTGCCCGATCAGCCGGTCGGCGGGGGCCGCGGCACGGCCGCCGCGGCGGTCGGCGAACGAACCGTCGCCCAGGATCTCCGCCCGCCGCTTCAGCTCGGCGCCGAGCGCCTGCGCGAACTCCCGCATCCGGACCGGGTCCGAGGCGACCAGGTGCTCGGTGACGTGCGGCAGCTCCGTACAGGCCGCGAGGCCCTCGCCCCGCTCGCCGCCGGCGCCGTCCACCAGGAGCAGGCCGAGCCGGTCGGGTCTGCCGCCGGCCGCGAGGGAGGCGGCGACCGAGCGCAGCAGCTCGGTGCGCCCGCTGCCCGCGGGGCCCTCGATCAGCAGGTGCGGGCCCTCCTGGGTGAGGTCCACCGCCAGCGGTCCGCGCGGCCCGGCGCCCAGCACGGCCGTCCCGTCGCCGGCCGAGGCCCAGCGGGCCATCAGCGAGGCGGGCGTGGCCCGGGCGAGTCCGAGTTCGTCCAGGAGGCGGGCCGAGGGCGGCAGCGCGGCGGCCCGCCCGTACGGCGCGGCCGCCGTCTCCGTCCGCAGCGGGGCGAGCGCGCGCCCGAACCGCTCGGCCCAGGCCACGGACACCGCGTCGACCACGCCGACCGTGCCATGGCCCGCGACCCGGCCGCCGGCGGTGCGCAGCAGCCGCAGCGCCGTGGCCACGTCCCCGCTGAGCAGGGCGGCGGCCCCGCACTCGCGGAAGGCGAGGGAGGCGGCGCACGCGGCCTCGTAGGTGGCGGCCACCGGCGATTCCGGGGTGGCCGAGGGCGCCTCGGCGAGGCACAGCAGGTGGATGCCGGCCGCCGGGCCCACGCCCGCGAGGCGCGCGACCGTCTCGCGCAGCGCCGCCGAACCGGGGTCGCCGTCCACGATCACCACCGTGGTCGGCCCGTCGTGGCGGGCCGCGGCCTCGGCGACCGACGCCCGGTCGGCGCTGGGCCAGCCGGGACCGAGCGGGCCGTCGTCGAGGCGGCGCGTCAGCTCCGCCGTCCGGGCCTGGGCCTGCTCGCGGTCGTACGCCAGGAGCAGCCGGCAGTCCTGGCCGTGGGCCGGCCGGACGTGCGGGAGCCAGCCGAGCCAGCCCCAGGCGCGGCGCCGCTCCTCCAGGGAGCGGTTCCGGTCGGCGCTGATCAGCACGATCTCCAGGTCGGAGGGGGAGTGCAGGGCGGCGAGCTGGGCGACGACCGAGCGGGCGAGCCCCGCGAGCCGGACGGCGGGACCGGCCAGGCCGAGCGAACCGGCCTCGCGCAGCCCCACGGTGACCGGGACGCCGGACAGCTCGGCACGGTCGGTCGTGCCGAGCCGGACCACCAGTGCCTCGGGGTGGTCGGCCGCCCGCTCCCACAGCCGGGGGCCGGGGCCGAGGGCGGTGAGCAGCACGGTGGCGGGGTCGGGCCAGGTGTCGGCCCGGGGGACCGGGCCGGCGGCGCCCCCGGGCGCGGCGGAGCCGGTCCAGGCGCCCGCGTGGGTGTCGGGGACGGGGCCGGCCGGGGACGGCGGTTCCTCGCGGCCGCCCGCCAGGCGCCGGGCCCAGGCGCCGAGCCCCCGCTTGCCGCCCGCCCGTCCGGAGCCGGCCTGTGGGGCCTCCCCGTCGGGCTGCCGGGTCCTGCTGTGGGCCTCGCCGCCGTCGCCGAGCCCGTCGGCGGGCTCACCCGCGCGCGCGTGGCCGGGGGAGCGGTGGCCGGACGGGCGGTCGTCGTGCCCGGAGCCGTACGGCGCGGGGTGGCGGTCGTCGGAGGCGTACGTCCCGCCGGGGACGGCGCCGCGGGCGCCGCCGTGGGTCGCGTCGCCGGTGGTGGCGTCCGCGGGGAGTCCGGTGGCGGCCGACGGCCCGGCGCGGTGGCCGTGGCCGGGTCCGCCGGAGGCGTCGCGGCCCTGCGCGCCGTGGGCGATCCGCAGGTGGCCCTCGCCGTCCGGGGCCGTCGCCACCGTGTCCGCGCCGCCGGGCGCGCCGGGGCCGGTCAGGCGCAGGGCGGACTCGCCGAGCCGCAGCAGCGCGCCGGGGCGGAGCCGGACGGGGCGGTCGCCGACGGGCTCGCCGTCGAGGGTCGTCCCGTTGGTCGAGCCGACGTCCGCGACGGTGACCCGGCCGTTCTCCCCGACCGTCACCGTGCAGTGCGCGCGGGAGACGTCGGGATCGTCCAGGGGCACGTCCGCGTCGACGGATCGGCCGATTCTGATCGCTCCGCCGTGCAGGAGGTGGACGCCGCCGGCGTCCGGGCCCGCGACCACGTGCAGCCGGGCCGACGCGGCCTCGCCCACCCGGTCGTCGGGGCCGGGGAGGTGGAGGGAGAGGACGGCGCCGTCGACCAGCGGCGGCTCGCCGAGGACGCAGCGCCGGGTGTCGAGCCGCTCCGCGCCCGCGTAGAGCACGGTCGTGCCCGAGGCGGGGGTGTCGGGGCCGGTGACGGCTGCGGCCAGGTTCGAGGCGACGGCGGCCAGCGCCGTGCCCGCGGGGGCCGTGACGAGCACGTCGCAGGCGCGGCCGGCGCCGTGGCCGGCGTGCGGCGCGAGGACGGTCAGCCGGATCTGCATCGCCGTCAGCGGTCCCTTCTGCGCGAGCTGCCGGCAGGGGGACCGCCCTCTGCATCCCCCCGCCCGCACGGACGCGTCGCCCGGTACAGGTCGGCACGGCGCGGGGGCTCCCGACCCCTCCGACGCGACGTGCTGGAGGCATCCTCGCACCTGCCGCCGACAACACGCCCGCGGGTCGGCCACAAGTGATCTTGAATGGTCGGCCGAGGGCGTGAAAATGCCCGCTTGGGCATCCCTTCGGGGTATGCGCGGCAACCGTCCCACCGCCTGGAGCGTCTTCTTCCGGACAAGTTCGGTTCCCGCCGGACCGCCGGCGGGAGTTCGAACACCACTGCGGAATCCGCCTGTGGACGACCGGCCTGTGACCCGTTCGGCGGCACTAAAGTGGGTCGGACACCCGGACGGGTCACAACAGAGGACAGGAACCCCGGGGACATCACCAGGACCACCCCAGGACCACGATCAGCAGGGAGCGCGTGACGTGCGGCCTATCGGCAGCAAGTACCTGCTCGAGGAGCCGCTCGGCCGCGGCGCCACGGGCACCGTCTGGCGAGCCCGCCAGCGGGAGACGGCGGGCGCCGAGGCGGCCGTCGCGGGCCAGCCCGGCGAGACCGTGGCCATCAAGGTCCTCAAGGAGGAGCTGGCCAACGACGCGGACATCGTGATGCGCTTCCTGCGCGAGCGGTCCGTCCTGCTCCGGCTCACCCACCCGAACATCGTGCGCACCCGCGACCTGGTCGTCGAGGGCGACGTCCTCGCCCTGGTCATGGACCTCGTCGAGGGCCCCGACCTGCACCGGTACATCCGGGAGAGCGGCCCGCTCACCCCGGTCGCCGCGGCCCTCCTGACGGCCCAGATCGCCGACGCGCTCGCCGCCAGCCACGCCGACGGCGTCGTCCACCGCGACCTGAAGCCGGCCAACGTCCTGCTCGCCCAGCAGGGCGGCCAGATGCACCCGATGCTCACCGACTTCGGCATCGCGCGCCTCGCCGACTCCCCGGGCCTGACCCGCACCCACGAGTTCGTCGGCACGCCCGCGTACGTGGCGCCGGAGTCCGCCGAGGGCCGCCCGCAGACCTCCGCCGTCGACATCTACGGCGCGGGCATCCTGCTCTACGAGCTCGTCACCGGCCGGCCCCCGTTCGCGGGCGGCACGGCCCTGGAGGTGCTCCACCGCCATCTCAGCGAGGAGCCGCGCCGCCCCTCGACCGTCCCCGGGCCCCTGTGGACGGTGATAGAGCGCTGCCTCAGCAAGGACCCCGAGCGGCGCCCCAGCGCCGTGAACCTCGCCCGCGGCCTGCGCGCGGTCGCCGCCGGCATCGGCGTGCACGCCACGCCCGCCCAGATCGAGACGGCGGAGGGCGTCGGCGCCCTCCTCGCCCCGGACCCGGCGCCCGCGCCGGTCCCCGAGACCCCCGGCGCCGCCGACCCGACCCAGGTGCTGCCCACCGGCGCCGCCGCCCCGCAGTACGACCCCGCCGGGGCGACCAGCGTCCTGCCCACGGGCGGCGCCGCCGACCCGACGGCCGTCATGCCCCCCGTGCCGCCGCAGCCCCCGCAGGGCGCGCCGTCCGAGGAGCCGCACCCGTGGCAGAGCCAGCTGCGCGCGGCCCGCGACCGCAACGAGCAGACCCAGGTGCAGTACCTGGACCCGAGCCAGGACCCGCTGCGGCGGCGCCCGCAGCGCCAGCCCCAGCAGCCGCCGCAGGACCGGCAGCCCGGCGCGTACGGCCAGCAGCCCCCGCAGTCCTACGGCCGGCAGCAGCAGCCGCAGCGGCCCGCGCCGCAGCAGCCCGCGCCCCAGCCGTACCGGCAGCAGCCCCCGCAGCAGCAGTACGCGCCGCCGCCGCAGCAGTACGCCCCGCCCCAGCAGCAGTACCAGCCGCCGCAGCCGCCGCCCCAGGCCCCGGCACAGCGCGAGCCGCGCCCGCCGCGTCAGCGCAGCGCCAACCCGGTGCGGATTCCCGGCCTCGGCTGCCTCAAGGGCTGCCTGATCATGATCGTCCTCTTCTTCGTGGCCGGCTGGCTCGTCTGGGAGCTCACCCCGCTCCAGGACTGGGTCGCCCAGGGCAAGGGGTACTGGGAGGCGATCGGCGACGGCATCTCCTCGGTCACCGACTGGGTCTCCAGCCTGGGCGACAGCGGGGGCACCGGGGGTACTACCGGCGGTACGGGACAGTAATACTGCCGATTTATCGACTCCCGAGGGGTGATTTCCCCTCGGAAGTGACGACCGGCGGCCGCGGACGCGTAGCTTGGGCGTAACCGCAGCCGCTGAGGGAGCAGTCTTGGCACGGAACATCGGCAGCCGCTACACCGCCCACCAGATCCTCGGGCGGGGCAGCGCCGGAACGGTGTGGCTCGGCGAGGGGCCCGAAGGGCCCGTCGCCGTCAAACTGCTGCGCGAGGACCTGGCCTCCGACCAGGAACTCGTCGGCCGCTTCGTCCGGGAGCGCACCGCGCTCCTCGGCCTCGACCACCCCCGCGTGGTCAAGGTGCGCGACCTCGTCGTCGACGGCAACGACCTCGCCCTCGTCATGGACCTGGTCCGCGGCACCGACCTGCGCACCCGCCTCGACCGCGAGCGCCGCCTCGCCCCCGAGGCGGCCGTCGCCATCACCATCGACGTCGCCGAGGCCCTCGCCGCCGCGCACGCCGCCGGCGTCGTCCACCGGGACGTCAAGCCCGAGAACATCCTCCTGGACATGGAGGGCCCCCTCGGTCCCGGCGGCGCCCACCCCGCCCTCCTCACCGACTTCGGCGTCGCCAAGCTGATCGACACCCCGGGCCGCACCAAGGCGACCCGGATCATCGGCACCCCCGACTACCTCGCCCCCGAGATCGTCGAGGGCCTCCCGCCCCGCGCCGCCGTCGACATCTACGCCCTCGCGACCGTCCTGTACGAGCTGCTCGCCGGCTTCACACCGTTCGGCGGCGGCCACCCGGGCGCCGTGCTGCGCCGCCACGTCACCGAGACCGTCGTCCCGCTGCCCGGCATCCCCGAGGAGCTGTGGCAGCTGATCGTGCAGTGCCTCGCGAAGGCCCCGGCCTCACGGCTGCGCGCCTCCGAGCTCGCCACCCGGCTCAAGGACGTCCTGCCGCTGCTCAAGGGCATCCCGCCGCTCGACGTCGACGAGCCGGACGCGGAACCGGCAGCGGAGGCGTACGAGGAGGACGCGTACCCCACCTCCGCCGGCTCCGGCGAACCCGCGCCGCGCCGCGCCGCCGTCCCGCTCGTCCCCGGCGCCTCCGCCGACTCCCACCGCGACACCCACACCTCGATGCGGGTCCCGGCCCCCGACGAGCTCTCCGGCGGCCCCCTCGGCACCGCCCGCGCCCCGCGCTCGGCGGGCGCCCGCCGCCCCGGCTCGGCCCGGCACAAGGCGGGCGCGGTCCGCAAGAGACGCATCACGCTGGCCGTCGCGGCGGTCGTCGTCGCGGGCGCGCTCGGGGCGGGCGGCTACCTCGCGACGACCGGCGACGGGGAGGCCCCGCCGCAGGACTCCCGGCCGTCCTCCCAGCCGTAGGTTCGGCTCCAGGCCCGGAGCCGTTACGCTGGACGCGTGGCAGTCGTCGATGTATCCGAAGAGCTGAAGTCCCTCTCCTCGACCATGGGGTCGATCGAGGCCGTCCTGGACCTCGAGAAGCTGAGGGCCGACATCGCCGTGCTCGAAGAGCAGGCCGCGGCCCCGTCCCTGTGGGACGACCCGGAGGCGGCGCAGAAGATCACGAGCAAGCTTTCGCACCTCCAGGCCGAGGTCCGCAAGGCCGAGACCCTGCGCGGGCGCATCGACGACCTCGCGGTGCTCTTCGAGCTCGCGGAGGAGATGGACGACCCGGACACCCTCGCGGAGGCCGAGGCGGAGCTCGGCTCCGTCCGCAAGGCCCTCGACGAGATGGAGGTCCGCACCCTCCTCTCCGGCGAGTACGACGAGCGCGAGGCCCTGGTCAACATCCGGGCCGAGGCCGGCGGCGTCGACGCCTCCGACTTCGCCGAGCGCCTCCAGCGCATGTACCTCCGCTGGGCCGAGCGCCACGGCTACGCGACGGAGGTCTACGAGACCTCGTACGCGGAAGAGGCCGGCATCAAGTCGACGACCTTCGTGGTCAAGGCGCCCTACGCCTACGGCACCCTCTCCGTCGAGCAGGGCACCCACCGTCTGGTCCGCATCTCGCCCTTCGACAACCAGGGCCGTCGCCAGACCTCCTTCGCGGGCGTCGAGATCCTCCCCGTGGTCGAGTCCTCCGACCACGTCGAGATCGACGAGTCCGAGCTGCGCGTCGACGTCTACCGCGCCTCCGGCCCCGGCGGCCAGGGCGTCAACACGACCGACTCGGCCGTGCGCATCACGCACCTCCCGACCGGCATCGTCGTCTCCTGCCAGAACGAGCGCTCCCAGATCCAGAACAAGGCGAGCGCCATGAACGTCCTCCAGGCGAAGCTGCTGGAGCGCCAGCGCCAGGAGGAGCGGGCCAGGATGGACGCCCTCAAGGACAGCGGCAGCTCCTGGGGCAACCAGATGCGCTCGTACGTCCTCCACCCGTACCAGATGGTCAAGGACCTCCGTACGGAGTTCGAGGTCGGCAACCCGCAGGCCGTCCTGGACGGCGAGATCGACGGCTTCCTCGAGGCCGGCATCCGCTGGCGCAAGCAGCAGGACAAGTAACCCGCGCTCCGCGCGTCCGGGCCCCGCACCGCTTCGGTGCGGGGCCCGGCGCCGTTCTGTACCCGTGCGCACCCCTCGCGCGTTCGCTGACGCAAGCGGGAGCGGAGCCGTCAGGGCGCTTTGTCGACAAGGGAACTGCCCTGACAGGCCCCGTAGTTCAGGGTTTACGTCACAGTTGCATCAGCGCATGTCGGTCACCTGGTGATCTTTCGGGCATCGCACGCGCAACGACCTTGACGCCCCATCGGAAACTCGGAAGGGTGACGTACTGGCATGCGCTTTTCTGGGACGCGTGTGAACGGGGGCCGGTCCGGTCGTGACGGGGCCCCTGCTGCGCGGGCCCCGAGCGCTGCCCCATGACGAGATGAGCTACTGGGGGTAGCAGCCAGATGACGAACAAGACGCGGATCCGCCTGGTGCGGGTCGCGGCCGGCGCCGTGATCATCGCCGGTGCGTCCCTGACGGCGGCCGGTGCCGCGCAGGCCGTGGGCAGCCTCGGCTCCGAGACGACCCAGGTGGACGTGGGCCTGGGCATCCAGTCCGGCGAAGAGGACACCAACGGCATCATCGGGGGTGGAATCTCCGGCGGTAACGAGACCACGGGTGGTAACGAGACCACGGGTGGCAACGAGACCACGGGTGGCAACGAGACCACGGGTGGCAACGAGACCACGGGTGGCAACGAGACCACGGGTGGCAACGAGACC